>NZ_JAQYXC010000284.1:0-333 GCF_036322365.1 Streptomyces sp. SP18CS02 | reverse complement strand
TTCGCGCATGACGAGGAGGAGCTGCGGCGGATCGCGGGCCAGGGCCTGACGCTCTCCCCGACCACCGAGGTGCTCCTGGAGGAGTCGATCCTGGGGTGGAAGGAGTACGAGCTGGAGCTGATGCGCGACAGGAACGACAATGTCGTGGTCGTGTGCTCCATCGAGAACTTCGACCCGATGGGTGTGCACACCGGGGATTCGATCACGGTGGCCCCGGCGATGACGCTGACCGACCGCGAGTACCAGCTCCTGCGGGACGTCGGTATCGCGATCATCCGCGAGGTGGGTGTCGACACCGGCGGCTGCAACATCCAGTTCGCGGTCAACCCCGAG
>NZ_JAQYXC010000283.1:0-356 GCF_036322365.1 Streptomyces sp. SP18CS02 | reverse complement strand
CGAGGCCATCGGCGGTCGCCGGTGCGGGGCTCGCCGGTGTGGATCTCGGTGGGCGGCGTGACCGGGTGGGGCCTGTGGGGGCGGGGGGGGGGGCTTGTGTGGCCGTGGGTGGGCTTTTTGTTTTTTTTGTGTTTGGTGGTGTCTCTATTCGTAGGGCGTCGGGCGGCGGGCGGGGGGGGGGGGGGGGGGGCCCCGGGGGGCGCCCCCCCCCGGGGCGGGGGGCCCCGGGCGGGGCGCCCTCACGGGCGAGGGATCAGGGCGCGGTGTGCGGGGGCGCGGTGCGGAGGGCCGCGTGGAGCGCTGCCCTCAGGTGGCCCTGGGACTGGGCCAGCAGAAGTGCCGCCGTGGGCGCGTCG
>NZ_JAQYXC010000282.1:0-318 GCF_036322365.1 Streptomyces sp. SP18CS02 | reverse complement strand
CGACGGCCGAGGCGGAGCCCGAGGAGCCGGCGGAGGCCGCCGAGGCCGTACACGTCCCCCAGCCCCAGCCCGAGCCCCCAGCCCACGCCGAGCACGTCGCGGTCGCCTCAGCGACGGCCCAGCCCTACGAGCCGGCGGACCCCGCCGAGGCCGATACGGTCGCAGAGCCCGACCCCGAGCCCGCAGAGGAGGCCGAGGCCGTTGCGGACGCCGACGCGAAGGCCGAGCCCGAGGAGCCGGCGGAGGCCGCCGAGCCCGAAGCGGTCGCCGAGACCGCTCCCACGGCGGACGCCGAGGCGGACACCGAGCCCGAGGCGG